>NZ_LZJM01000286.1:0-36494 GCF_001667665.1 Mycobacterium sp. E342 | reverse complement strand
TCGGTCCCGAATTGGCGTTCGTCGCGGCAGGCCGCACCGATGAGCATCATCAGGACGCTGCCCTCGGGCACCGTCCGCCCCCACCTCACCTTCAGCGTGGGCACCCACTTCTGCCTGGGGTCCGCGCTCGCGCGCCTGGAGGGCCGGGTCGCGCTGGAGGAGATCTTGAAACGGTTCACCGAGTGGGAGGTCGACCTCGCCAACGCCACGCTGAGCCCGACCTCGACCGTGCGGGGCTGGGAGTGCATGCCGGCTTTGGTGCCCAGATGACCGGCCGCGTCGAGGGCAAGGTCGCCTTCGTCAGCGGCGCCGCCCGGGGCCAGGGCCGCAGCCATGCGGTGCGCCTGGCGCAGGAGGGCGCCGACATCATCGCCATCGACGTTTGCGGGCCGATTGAAAACCTGGCCTATCCCCACTCGACGCCGGAAGACCTGGCCGAGACGGCCGACTTGGTGAAAGCCCAGGACCGTCGCATCGTCACCGCGCAGGTGGACGTCCGCGACTACGAGGGGCTGAAATCCGCGGTGGACGGCGGTGTCGAACAACTCGGGCGGCTCGACATCATCGTCGCGAACGCGGGCGTGGGCACCGACGGCAGGAAGCTGCACAAGATTCGGGAGAACGTCTGGCAGGACATGATCGACATCAACCTGAGCGGCGTCTGGCATACGGTCAAAGCGGGCGTCCCACACATCCTTTCGGGTGGTCGCGGCGGGTCGATCGTGCTCACCAGCTCGGTCGGCGGGCGCAAGGCGTATCCGAATACCGGCCACTACATCGCGGCCAAGCACGGCGTCATCGGCCTGATGCGTGCCTTCGCCGTCGAGCTCGGCCAGCACATGATCCGCGTCAACGCGGTGCTGCCCACCCAGGTGAGCACCACGATGGTGATGAATGACAACACATTCCGGCTGTTTCGCCCGGACCTGGAGAATCCGGGTCCCGACGACTTCGCCCCCATCTCCCAGATGATGCACACCCTGCCGGTGCCGTGGGTCGACACCGCGGACATCAGCAACGCGGTCCTGTTCCTCGCCTCTGACGAATCTCGTTATGTCACCGGCGTTTCGCTTCCCGTAGACGCGGGCAGCTTGCTCAAATAGCCGCACATTCAACAGAAGTTGGAGAAGAACATGCCCGAATACGACTACGAAGAAATGAAGAAGGAAGCCGAGCAGTACATCAAGTTCGAGAAGGACAAGAAGAACCGGATCGCCTACATCACCTTCAACCGTCCCGAGGAGCTCAACTCCACCACCTTGGGCATGCGGCACAACTACGCCGATCTGATCCACAAGTGCAACGTGGACGACGACGTCAAGGTCGTCGTGATCCGCGGCGAGGGTGAGGATTTCGGCAGCGGCGGTGATCTGCCCGAACAGCGGGGAATGCTGGAGAACCCCGGGATGCCGCTGCTGCACGAGCTGGCGATCAACGACGACGACGTCAAGTACCCGCCCGGCGGGTCCTACCGCTACCTGTCGACGGTCACCGACTTCTACGCCAAGGCCCGCGCCGGAAACCGCCCACTCCAGGAGCTGCGCAAGATCAGCATCATCGAGGCCAAGGGCTATTGCTACGGCTGGCACTTCTACCAGGCCGGCGACGCCGACCTGGTGGTGTCCTCCGACGACGCCCTGTTCGGGCACCCGGCCTTCCGCTACGTGGGCTGGGGCCCGCGGCTGTGGTGGTGGGCCGAGACGATGGGCCTGCGCAAGTTCTCCGAAATGCTATTCACCGGGCGCCCGTTCACTGCCAAAGAGATGTACGAATGCGGCTTCGTCAACAGCGTGGTGCCCAGGGAGAAGCTCGAAGAAGAGACGCTGAAGTACGCGATGGCGTGTTCGCGCTCCCGCCCGACCGACACGGTCGCGGTGCAGAAGACCTTCCTGGAGCTCTACAAGCAGCACAAGGGCGAATACTTCGGCAGCCTGCTCACCGGCATGGTCGAGGGCATGCTCCCGATGATCACCAACGACGCGGAGGAAGTCGATCTGGCCGCGGGCACGTTCGAGAAGGGCCTGAACAATGTGGTCAAGGACAACGACCTGAATTTCCCGCCTGAGTGGCGCCTGAGCCGCTCAGGGCGCGCAAAGCCCTGACCCATTGGACGGGCTGGCATGTCGGCGCTGACGGGTTTCCGAAGGCAATGTCGCCGTCGGCAGCACGGGCCACAAGGCCGCTCTCACGGTCGAATACGCCAAGCCGGCGTCCGGCTTGCCCATCGATCTGTTCGTGAAGTTCTCGCGCGACCGCTGACCTATGCCGCGTCATCGTCATCGTCATCGCCGTCGCGCAGCAGCTTCTCCGGATGATGAAAAGTGTTGGTGCGCGGGCGGTCCCTGTCGAGGTGCGGCGGCGGTATCCATTCCGTGTCGCCCCTGGCGTTCTTGTGGGTGGTCCAGCCGCCGGGTTTGAGCATCCGGTGGTGGGCCCCGCAGGCGAAGGTGAGGCCGTTGACGTCGGTGCTGCGGCACTTGACCCAGTCGGTGACGTGGTGGACCTCGGAAAGGTAGCCAGGCACGGTGCAGCCGGGTGCCGAGCAACCACGGTCCTTGGCGTAGAGCACGATCCGCTGGCCGCGCGAGGCGAGCCGCTTGGTGTGGTACAACGCCAGGGCCTTGCCCTTGTCGAAGACGGCCAGGTAGTGGTGCGCGTGGCGGGCCAGCCGGATCACATCGCTCATCGGCAGGGTGGTGCCGCCACCGGTCAGGCCGCGCCCCGCGGCCGACTCGAGGTCTTGCAGCGTCGTAGTGATGACGATGGAGGCCGGCAACCCGTTGTGCTGACCCAGCTTTCCCGAGGCCAGCAGTGCTCTCAAGCCCGCATTGAGTCCATCGTGGTTGCGCTGCGCCACCGAGCGGGCGTCGCGGTCGATCGTCTCCTGGCTGGGGGCGCCATCAACGGGGGGCGTGTCGTCGAACGGATTGCACATGCCCGGTGCGGCGAGCTTGGCCAGCACCGCTTCCAGGGTGGCCCGCAGTTCGGGGGACAGCATGCCGCGGAGTTCGGACATGCCGTCGGGGCCCTGCTTGCCCAGCGTGAGGCCGCGCCGCCGGGCGCGGTCCTCGTCGGTATAGGTACCGTCAGGGTTCAGGCAGTCGGCGATATGGTCGGCCAGCTCGGCCAATTGTTCGGGGCGATACTGCGTTCCGTGCGTGGCCAGGTCCGCCTCGATCGCGTGGCGGGTGGCGAAGTCCACCCACCCCGGCAGATGATGAAAAAACCTGCGGATCACGGCCACTTGCCCGGTGCCGAGCCTTCCTTCGCGTTGGGCGGCAGCCGTCGCCGGCAGAGGCGGCTCCAGCGGTTCACCCGTCAGGCCGCAACGCGGCCCGAGGTCGGTCGCCTCCTTGATGCGCCTCGACGCTTCGGCGCGGCTGATCAACGCCGATTCGGCGATCGCATGGGACAGCGTGCCGCCGAGTTCTTCGGGCGTAGCCTGGCGGGCCAGATTGTTCATCAGCGGATGCTCGATGGCCGGTAGTTGTCGGCGCGCCCCTTCACTGCGTTCCAGCATTGCCAGCTGCTGCGAGACGGTCATCGCGTCCACGGGCAACGCGCGGGCGCGAGCTAAGACTGCATCGAGGTCGTCGAACACCGCGTCGACATCTGGATGACCGCTTGGACTCATACCGCCAAACTAGCTACCCCTACCGACAAAAATGGCCTAGTAGAGACCACTGAAGCCAAAGTGACACAGGTGATTTCAGCGGGCCGGCCGAGGGCTGGGGAGTGATCAGGCGCCGTCCCACACTGGGCTGGTCGTCATCACCTCGGCGCCGCCCTCGGTGATGTGGACCGTATCCCGGCGGAATACCGCCCCGACGCCCTCCTGCCAAACGTACGCTGTGATCGCCACTACCATGCCCGCCTCCAGCTGGTCCTGTTCGCCGGCAGCCAACAACGATTGCGACACCACGGGTGGATCGAACCCCAGCCCCAAGCCGTGCGCGATCGGCATCGGCGGAATCGGTTCGCCGGCCGCGTCGTATGCGGCCACCAAGCCGGAGGTGGGCATGCCGGGCCGACAGGCCGCAAGCATGTTGTCGTACAACGTGTCCGACCGCGCGAACAACTCGCGCCCGGACCCGTCGACGCCGGCGCCCGCCGGCCAGGTCCGACCCACTTCCGCGACGTATCCGTTCGCCAGGGCACCCGCGGCGAACGCGACCAGGTCGCCCGGGCGCACCTCACCCAAATCTGCGCGCCGCCAAGGATGTTCCTTCGACGTGACCCAGGCGGCGTCCTGGGTGGCCGGTGTGCTGATCCCGCCCGCGGCCATGGCCTCCATCATCGCCGCGGCCAGCGTCCGCTCCGGCACTCCGGGCCCGAATTCGGCGAGGGCGGCGGCCAATCCGCGTTCGGAGATGCGCAGCGCGGTGGTCATCGCCCCGATCTCGTCGGCCGTCTTGACCCGCCGCGCCGCCCGCATGGCCGGTTCAGCGTCGACGATGTCGGCGTTGGGAAAGGCTTCGGGCAGCAGCGCGGCGAAAGTCGGTGTTATCGCATCGGTTCCGACGCGCCGGGCCGTGTCGGCGCCGTCGATCTTCTTCAGCACGTCGATCAGGGTCATCGGGTTCCAGGCCAACCCGTAGAGGTGATCGTGCCCGATCTCGTCCGGGACGCCCTCGTCGTCGGTGCTGTTGAGGTAGATGTCCGCGGTGGCGCGTACCAGCACGCACATCGGACCGAACGGCCGCGTCCCGGCGATCCACAGCTGCGGGGCGCCGGTGACGTAACGAATGTTGGCCTGCCGCCCGAGCACGAGGATGTCGAGTCCGTGTGCATCCATTTGGGCCAGTGCGCGTTCCCGACGCCCCGTCCGCAGCGCGTACGCGTCGGGCAGCAGGTCAGTCGCCATAGGGGGAGTAGGGGTAGTCGGTGATCGGCTGGTAGCCGTCTTCGGTGATCACCACGATCTCCTCACTGCGATAGCCGCCTGTTCCGTCCTCCCACACCACGGGTTCCAGAACCAGAACCATCCCGGGCGGGAAGACGAAGTTATCGTCGAACTCTTCGCCGAGATCCGTTCCGATCATGGGGGCTTCGGCGGGATAGGTGCCGATGCCGTGGCCCAGATAGAAATGCGGCAACCACGGTTTGCGGCCGCCATTGGCGGTGATCGCCGCGCGCGCAAGATCACCCGAGGTGACGCCGGCTTTGGTCACCGCGAGCACCGCATCCAGGATGGTCCGCCATTGCCGGAACTGGTCCTGCTGCCGCGGAGTGGGCCGTTCGCCGACCACCCAGGTCCGGCCGAAGTCCGAGCAGTACCCGAGGTAGGTGATGCTGATATCGGTCCACAGCACGTCACCGGCGGCGATCTCACGATCGGTGGGCAGCAGCGGCAGCGCAAGGTCGCCGTGCGTCGTCCACACCCCGGTTTCCCGTGAGCTCGGCATCACCTGCCAGATGGCCTCCAGCATGTTGGTGGTGGCGCCCAGCTCGAATGCGCGACGGACCAGCGTGGCCGACAGGTCGGTCTGCCGCACCCCCGGCACCAGGGCCCGCTGCACGTCCACGATCGCTTGTTCGGTGATGCGGGCCGCGCGGCGAAGGCACGACAGCTCGTCTCGCGTCTTCACCAGTTGCGCGTCGGCGAGCACGATCGCCGCATCCGTCGGCGCGCCCGCGGGGAACAGCGCGCGGCCGGCCCTGCGCATCGCCCCGGTCAGCTCGTCCACGGCGACGTTCGCACCCGGCGGGATCAGCCCGGCCAGCTCGCGCGCGAATTGCTCCACACCGTGGTCGAATTCGAGGTAAACCGGACCGTGCAGATGATCGTCGGGCACCGGTGACTCCGCGGACGCCCCACCGCGGAACGGCATGAACAGGTGCGGGTGTTCGTCGTCGGCGAGCACCACGGCGACCGGGCGCTCAACGTGTGACAGGCCGGCGTCCAGCAGCGGCCAGCTGGCGCCGGTCGCGTACCCGACATACCCGTTCATCAACAGGATCAACGCGTCGACGCCGTGGTCGGCCATCGCGGACCGCAGCCGCGCCCCGATCTCGGCCCGCATGCGGACCCGGTCAGGTTCGTCCGGTATCTCGATCACGGAGCCGTGAGCGGTGAGCGAATGGGTCATCTCAGAGCCTGAGGACGTTTCTGATGTTCCCCTCCGGGTACAGGGTGCGCGGCTGAAGCCGACGTGGGTTCACCATGTCACCGGAAGCTCATAGACGCCATAGGCCAGCGCGTCGTGTTTGAACGGCAATTGGTCCGGCGGTACCGCGAACCGCAGCGTCGGGACGCGGCGCAGCGGGGTGGGCAGGACGATCTGCAGTTCGACCCGTCGGAGCGAGCGATCCGCTCGGCGGTCATCGCCTCAGTGAACACCGCGGGATCGATTAAATCAAGGAATTTATTTAACGCGCGTGGCGGCCGTCGCGCGACGCGGTAAGCGTCCGGATCCTCAATCCCCGGCTCTTCAAGGTGATTTCATTGCTCCGACGCCCGGGCCGGGCCGGGCGGGAATACAGTCTTCGTATGAATCCGCTCCAGCGGGTGACTCGCAGTCCGGCGGCCTACCGCCGGCTCGTCCTGAATGGTCGGCCGGTCGCTGAAGGGCTCGAGGCGCTGCTGCGGTTCGCGACCAACGGGCGGCTCGGTGTTCTGGACCTCGCCGGTCTGCCCAACGTGCAGGTCACGACGTCGGGCCGCAAAACCGGGCTGGCGCGCACGGCGACGGTGCAGTACGTGCCCGTCGAGGGCGGGTTGTTGCTGGTCGGCTCGAACTGGGGCCGGGATCGCCACCCGTCGTGGTCGGCGAATCTGAAGGCCACGCAACGGGTTACGGTCCGCAGGCGCGGTCAGCGTTTCGTCGCGACGGTGCGGTTGCTCACCGGCGACGAGCGCGACGAGGCGTGGTTCACGGTGCTGGCGCACTGGCCGAACTATCAGGTGGCCCAGGATCTCGCGAAGGGGCGCCAATTCCGGCTGTTCCTGCTCACGCCTATGCAGTAGGCGCCTCTGCGACCGCTAACCCGGGCGGTGGGATTGTTCCAGGCGCGCGATTTCGCCGCCCCAAACCGATTGGGCCCCAGCATCACCCACGCGGTAGATCTGGACCATCGATGAGATGGCGACGGCGAGCACCATTATCGCGATAGTCGCCCGGACGACGACGCGGCTCTTCTCCGAGCGGTTTTCGATCACGCGCATCACCACCAGCACCAGCGCGGCCGCCAGCAGTGCGGCGGAGAAGTAGGTCATCGTGGCGCCCAGGTCGGCGTGCTTTTGCAAGATGGCGCTGGGTTTGGCCCTCAGGTCGTAGAGCCATTCCCCGGCGTCAACCGTGATCGGCGTCAACACCATGGTGGCGACGGCCGATATCAACGCGAGCCACAACAGCGGGCCCCGGCGCGCCGTCGGCCACAACACGCACACAATCTCCAGCACGGCGGTCAGCGGCACGAGCACCACCACGAAGTGCAGCAGCAGGGCATGGGCGGGCAGGCCGTTGATGACGGTCATCGATCTCCTTGGTGTGTTGGGCGATCAACCGGCGCTCAGCCGCCGAGCCCCTTCTTGATGGCCGCGTCCTGCTTTTGGCCCACGTCGTTGACGAAGTCCGCGGGGGCAAGCGTGTCGGGCGGCCCGTCGAATTCCAGCGTGACGAACGCCTTGCCCTCGGTGAACAGCAGTATCGTCACGCCCTTGCTCTTGTCCGGGGAATTCCCCATCAGCGTTGTTCCACCCGTGCCCACATTGGCGGCTTGGGTGGTCGGGTTCTTGATCACGTCGCCCTGCGCGCCCTTGGCCGCGTTCAACGCGTTCGTGGCGGCGTCGGGGTCCGCGAGCACCTGGATCGTGTCCTTGATGACGTGGCTGCCGTCCTCGTCTTTGAACGTCGTCGCGACGCCCGGCTGACCGTTCGGGTTGCTGGTCGGCGGGGTGGCGGTGAACGGGATCGGCGCGTTGATGTCGCTCGCCTGGATCAACAGCCCGACGTACTGGTTCGCCTGCGCGGATGCCGACGAGGTCGGTGTCGAACTCGGTGCGCTGGTGGCCGAGCTGGACGACCCGGGCTTGGGCGTCGACGGCGTCGAATGCTTGCTGCACCCCGCTATCGCCACTGCCAGCGCCGCCGCCGCCGCGACACCCGCGGTCACCGTCCGTGAAGTCGTCATCGCTCGCGCTCCCTTCCAGGCCGCCTCCGGCGCCACAGTCGAGTTCGTTCCCGAATCGCACAGTACATTGCGGCGCGGCGCCGACGCGGCGCCGAAGGCCCCTGGAGCGGGGATGAGGGCTACTCGAGTTGGTCGCGCAGGCAGCGCAGGGTGCTGGCCAGGATGCGGGACACCTGCATTTGCGACACGCCGATGCGCTCGGCGATCTGGCTCTGCGTCATCGACTCGAAGAACCGCATGCGCAAGACCTCGCGTTCGCGGCCCGGAAGTGCGGCCACCACGACGCGCAGCGCCTCCCGGTTGGTGATGTGCTCGATCTGCGGATCGATGCCACCGACCGAATCAGCGACCAGCCTGGGCGACCCCGAGCCGTCGGTACCCACCGGCGCGTCCAGGGAATCCAGCCGGTAGGCGTCGCCCGCCACGAGGCACTCGACGATCTCCTCACGGGGGACTTCCAGCGCTCGCGAGAGCTCGCCCGCGGTGGGCGCCCGTCCCAGCTTCTGGGCCAGGTCGCCGGTCGTCCTGCTGATCTGTACGTGCAATTCACGCAGCCGCCGCGGGACGCGCATGCCCCAGCTGTAGTCACGGAAGTACCGCCGAACCTCGCCCATCATGGTCGGGACGGCGAAGCCGATGAAGCTGGGACCCTTGGCGGGATCGAACCGATTGATCGCGTTCATCAGGCCAAGCCGCGCCACCTGGACGAGGTCGTCGAGACCTTCCCCGCGGCGCGCGAAGTGGCTGGCCACATGGTCGGCCAGCGGCAGGCATCGTGCCACGATTCGTTCGCGCTGGCGGCTGTACTCGTGCGACTCGGCCGGCATCTGGCGCAGCGCCACGAACATTTCGACCACGTCGTCGTAGGAATCGTCGGCTTTGGTGTCGCGGCATGGGGCCGGACGGGTGGGGGTGATGACATCGGTCATAGGCGCACGCGCCCGATGTTGGCGCGGCTGATCCGGAAAAGTTCTGTGTACCAATACGTTTGCATTGCTGACTCACTCCTCTGAGTCGTGTGCAGTGGGGCGTGGCAGCTATGCGCAGAGTCGCCTCACTGCACCTGTATCCGCGGACTGGTCGGTTATCCAACGCGCGGGCTACCAGAAGGAGATGACTCGGGTGTTCGTCGCCGGAGCCATGTCAAGCTCAGTAGCCGTGCGGCTGACTGGCCGCTTTGAGCTAAACGGCGACACGTCCATAACGGACTTCACTGGTGACTATACGCCTCATCCCATGGGCCCGCGATCGCTCAGGGCAAGGCGGCCCCGGATCATTGCGAAAGGCTCGTCGCAAACCGATCGACCTCATCACGGGCCGCATGGGCACAATCGCCGACGTATGCGCAGGCCAGCGGGCGAGAACCGGTGGTCCGGCGCAGAATGCGGAGCCGCCCGCCCGGATGACCGGCCGCGAGGTTTGCGGTGGGCACACCCGGTGCCGCTTCCCCACGTTGGCGGGGTTTCGCCGGCGCGAAAATGCTGGCTGCGGTTCTCATTTGTGTCCGGGCTGGGTACTGTTCGCCTAATGTTCGTGACCGAGCTCCCACCGCCGGCACTCGATCGGCGCTCAGAACGCCTCCCGCACAACGTAATACGATGGTCGTGGTGATGAGCGGCGACGGACGCCTGCTGGACGGGCGCGGCGTGGTGGTGGCCGGCGGCAGCCGTGGGATCGGGCGCGCGGTGGCCGAACTGCTCTGCGACCTGGGGGCCGGCGTGGTCGTCAACGGGCGCGACGGGGACGCCGTCGAGGAGACCGTTGCCGCGATCACGGCGGCGGGCGGACATGCCAGCGCGGTGGTCGGGCCCGCTGACGAGGAGCGCATCGCCGGGACCCTCGTCGAGGACTGCGTGCGGACCCACGGGCGGCTGGACGCCATGATCAACTGCGTCGGGATCGCCGAACCGCCCGGCTCCTCGATCCTGAACATCTCGCCCGAAGACTTCGACCGCCTGGTCAGCGCCCACCTCGGCTCGGCGTTCCACACGTCGCGGGCGGCGGCGCGCGTCATGGCGGCACAGGGTCACGGCGCCATCGTCAACACCAGCTCGGTGGCGTTCCTGGGCGACTACGGCGGCACTGGCTATCCCGCGGGCAAAGGCGGGGTGAACGCGCTGACCATGGCCGTCGCCGCCGAATTGAAGGCGCACGGCGTGCGGGCCAACGTCGTGTGTCCCGGCGCCCGCACGCGCCTGTCGACGGGCGCCGAGTACGAGGAGCACATCGGGGACCTGCACCGCCGCGGGTTGCTGGACGAAATGACCATGCGGGCCTCGTTGGACAGCGCCCCGCCGGCCTTCGTGGCTCCGCTGTACGCCTACCTCGCGAGTGACCTCGCGCAGGCCGTGACGGGCCAGATCTTCGTCGCCGCAGGCGGATTCGTCGGCCGCTTCGACCGGCCGACCCCGCGGGTGCTCGGTTACCGCGACCACCATGACGCCGGACCCTGGGCGGTCGGCGACGTGCACAAGATGATCGCCGCCGCGCAAGCCGCGCCCTGAGCCGCAGGGCGACAGGCGGCCGGCCGCCACGGCGGCAGCAAAGTGCATCGGGTCCCCGCCCGGCCGGTGTGCGCGAGCCGGGACCGGCGCCGCCGAGCCGCCGATATTTCGCCACGGCTCCACCGGAAAGTCGCACGTTATGGGTGTGCGCGGCGGTCCGGCCGCCTACGCTGACCTGCGAACAGCAGGAGGGCGTTTTGACAATGCAACCGAACCCGCTCGACCCAGTCGCCAGCGAACGGCTCTCGCACGCAGGCAAAGTTTTCACATCCGACCTCTCGATCAACGAATTCGCCCTGCTCCACGGGGCCGGGTTCGAACCGATCGAACTCGTGATGGGTGTCTCGGTCTACCACGTCGGTTATCAGTTCACCGGCATCCGCCAACAATCCGAATTGCCTGTTCTGACCGATGCGACCTACCGCGCGCGCTGGAATGCCATGTCGCGGATGCAGGCGGAGGCGGACTCGCTTGGCGCCGACGGTGTGGTCGGCGTCCGCCTCGAATGGCGGCATCAGGGGGAGGGCGAGCACCTGGAGTTCATCGCGGTCGGAACCGCGGTGCGATACAGGCAGCAGCCGGGCGCCTATCGGCGTCCCAATGGTCAGGCATTCACCAGTCACCTGTCCGGCCAGGACCTGACGACCCTGCTGCGATCGGGGTTCGCCCCCGTCGCGTTCGTGATGGGCAACTGCGTGTTTCACGTTGCGGTACAGGGTTTCCTGCGCACACTCAGCCAGGTCGGACGCAATGCCGAGATGCCGCAATGGACGCAGGGCAGCTATCAGGCCCGCGAGCTGGCGATGTCACGCATGCAGAGTGAGGCCGAGCGCGACGGCGCAAGCGGTGTCGTCGGAGTGCATTTCGCGATCTCGAACTACGCGTGGGGTCACCACACCGTCGAGTTCTACGTGGCCGGCACGGCGGTGCGCCGCGGCGGTGAGGCGCAAACGCTGACACCGTCGTTCGTCCTGCCCATGAGCGATTGATGACGGGCCTCGATCACGAGCGGATCGGCCGGGTCGTCGGAACGGCCCTGGCCGGTCCCGGGGGAGTCGGGCTGGTGCTCAAGGTGTTTTCCGGGGTTCCGGGCGTGATCCTCGTTCCCGGGCGGCGCGGCTTCTTCCGGTCTCAGCCGGAGCGGGTGCAGATCGGCGACTGGCGGTACGAGGTGACGGCCGACGGTCGCGTGAGCGCCGCGCACGTGGTGAACGGCATCGTCCTGGCCGAGGAGGTCCTCGCCGCCGGCGCCGTCGGACCGCACATCGCCCGCGCGCTCGGGCAGCTGGTGAGAAGTTACGGTCCGACGGTCGTCCCGAACATCGATGCCGCGCTCGAGGTCCTCGATGCCGGGTCGGGGCCGGGCTAGAGGCGGCCGGCGGCGAAATCCGCCGCCTGGTCGACCATGCCCGCTTCGACGTACTGCCGGTGCGCCGCGGGGTTGACGGCGTCCGAACAGACCGGGTCGCCGGGCACGCACAGTTCGATGGTCTTGGCCGCATAGGGTGGGCCGATCGTCACGGGCGGCTCGTTGATGATGCTCATGAACTGGTTCGACGGCGTTCCGAAGAGCGCCACCGCGGCCACGTGGTTGGCCACGTCGGCCGGCATCGGCTGCAGCGCCTGGACCAGGTGCACGCCGTCGGGGACCGCGCTTTCGGTGACGAAACCCATCACGGCCGCGCCCTGGGAGTATCCGCCCAGCACCATCCTGGTCCTGGGGCAGGAGACCGCCATGTGTTGGACGTGGGCGCCCGCGTCGCTGATGCCGTCCACGGCCCTGGGGAAGTCGGTGGTCGCCGGGTAGTCGACGGGATACACGCCCAGGGACCTACCGCCCACGTGTGAGCGCAGGGAGTCGACGAAACTCTGGCCGATACGGCCGACGCCGGGCGGCTCGTTGGTGCCCCGGGCGAAAACCACCTCGACGTCGGGGCATGGCTCGGCGACGGCGATGGGTGCCACCGGCAGCGACCAAAAGGGTGCCAGCGCAGCACAAATCAGACCGCAGAGGGTATGCGCCTTCACAGCGTGATCTTGTCACAGGGTGCCAGAACGCGCGCGTTATGTGGTTTGCCGGCGGCGCCGGGCTACCGTGTCGCGTCCGTTCCTGGGGCCTGGGGCCGTCGGTGCGTCAACGAACGGGCGGCCCTCAGCACGCCGCGAAACGCATAGGCGGCGCTCACCACGGTCAGGATGATCAGCAGCACGAACATCGGCAGCCAGTTGCCCCTGCTGTGGTCGACGTCCCACCAGATGATGGTGAACAACACCACGCAAACCACGAGCACGATGTCGCGCCAGTTCCCTTGGTAAGACAACGCCGCCTTGCGCAGCGCCCTACTCCGGTCCGCGGTCTCGATGAGGTCGTCGATGCGGGCGTCGATGGTGCGTTGCAGTTCGGTGCGCCTGGCGCCGGCCTCGAGCCGGTCCAACAAATCCATGTCGTCTTTGATCAGCCCCCGGAAATCCGGCGCCCGGAACTGGCCGGCGGCGACCGCCAGCATCGCGCCACCGACGACGGGCGCACTGTTGAGCGCGATCTGTCCGAGGCCCGTCATGCCCGCTCCTTGTCGTTGTCGTCAACGCCGCCCGATGGCCCGGGTCAGGATGCCTTGAAGGGGCGGCGCCGCGTTCGCTGCGGCTCGGGGCTCTGCAGCGCGTCCATCGCGCGCCGCAGCTGCGGATAGGCGATCGCCGGGCCGAGCCAACGCGTGAGGTAGCGCCGCAGATCGGCACCGCTGCGCGCCGGACGCCCCGGGTCGGCGAGAAACGAGTGCAGCACCCGCAGGCTGAATTCATTCAGCTCGTCGAGACCGTCCTCATCGAAACCGTAACGCTCCCAATCGATGTCGTAGCGGTGCAGCATGGACCGTCCGAACGCCAGGGCGGTATCGGAAATGATCGACACCTTCTGGCCGCCCCGGTGGCGTTGATTGAGCACGAATTCCACCTGGTTGTCCGAGGCCAGCTCCTCGATGGCGAATGCCATACCTTCGGTCATCGCCACGACCGGGTCGGTGACACCGTCGAGGTGGGCGGCCATCCGGTCCAAGAACCCGTCGGCCGACCGCATCGCCGACGCCACCAGCAGCGCCTGCGTCCCCGGAAAGTACCGGTACACGGTCTGCCGGGTGACCCCGAGCGCCCGTGCCACGTCGGCGATCCGCAGCGCCGAGCCGCGCTCCTCGATGATCCTGTCGGCCGCATCCAGGATGCGCTCGATCGCCTCCTCGTCGGAGGCGGGCGTGTTGCCGGCCCAACCGTGACTGCGCATCAGCGAGCGGCAAACCCGTAGTCAGTGATCCCCACAGCTGGATCATAGCCGCTGGGAGCATACGAACGTTGCTGGTTAACATGGCTGGACACTTTGGACATTGTGTATGCTCGCTGCGGATCGCGAGCGTCGGGCGGCAGAAAGGCCGAACATTGCACTACGACACGGTGATCACCAACGGTCGCTGGTTCGATGGAACGGGTGCGCCGTCGGCGCGCAGAAACATCGGGGTGCGCGACGGCCGGGTTGCCACCATCACCTCCGAACCCCTCGATACGGCGGGCGCCGACGTCATCGACGCGACGGGCCAGTGGGTCATCCCCGGCATCATCGACATCCACACCCATTACGACGTCGAAATACTTTGTGAGCCCGAGCTTTCCGAATCGTTGCGGCACGGCGTGACGACCGTGATGCTGGGATCGTGTTCGTTATCCACGGTCTATCTGGACAACGTGAACGCGGGCGACATCTTCGGCCGGGTCGAAGCGATTCCCCGCCGCTACGTCATCGAGCACCTGGACGCGGCCCGCTCGTGGACCAACCCCGCGGAGTACGTTGCCGAACTCGATCGGCGGAACCTGGGCCCCAACGTCGCGGCGTTCATGGGCCACTCCGACATGCGCGCGGCGACGATGGGACTGGACCGCGCGACACGCAAGGACGTCCGGCCGTCGGCGGCGGAACTGGCGCGAATGGAGTCGATGCTCAACGCGGCGCTGGACGAAGGCTTCGTCGGGATGTCGTCGCAGCAATTGCTGTTCGACAAACTCGACGGCGAGGTCTGCCGGTCGCGCACCCTGCCGTCGACGTACGCCAAGCCCCGGGAACTGCGCCGGCTGAACGCTATCCTGCGGCGGCGCAACAAGATCCTGCAGTCGGGACCCGATATCACGAACCCGCTGTCGGTGGTGTCGCAGTTGGCGACGTCGCTGGGGTTCGGCCGTCCCCGGCTGAAGACCAGCCTGCTCTCGGCGGCCGACATCAAGGCCATCCCGCCGGTGATCCACCTCATGGACACCCTCGCCCGGGTCGTGAACGGCCTCGGCGGCGACTTCCGGTGGCAGCACCTGCCGGTGCCATTCGAGGTCTACGCCGACGGCATCTCGCTGGTGGTGTTCGAGGAGTTCGGCGCCGGCGCCGCGGCGCTGCACCTGCAGGGTGAGATCGAGCGCAACCAGCTCATGCGCGACGAGGACTATCGCCGCTGGTTTCGCGAGGACTACGACAAGAGGTTCGGCCCCCGGGTGTGGCACCGCGACTTCTTCGACGCCGAGATCGTGTCCTGCCCAGACCCGTCGGTGGTGGGCAAGTCGTTCGGGCGGGTGGGGCTGGACCGCGGTGGGCTGCATCCGGTGGACGCGTTCCTCGACCTGGTGGTGGAGCACGGCGAAAAGTTGCGCTGGCGCACCACGATCTCCAACCATCGTCCCGAGGTGCTCAAGAAGCTGGCGCAGAGCAAGACCGTACAGATGGGGTTCTCCGACGCAGGCGCACACCTGCGCAACATGGCGTTCTACAACTCGGGGCTTCGGCTGCTGCGGCACGTGCACGAGGCGGACAAGCACGGCACGCCGTTCATGTCGGTCGAGCGTGCCGTGCACCGGCTCACCGGCGAACTCGGGGCGTGGTACGGAATCGACGCCGGCACGCTGCGCGTAGGGGATCGCGCCGACGTCGTGGTGATCGACCCGGACAAGCTCGACGTTTCGCTCGACCGTTATGCCGAGCATCCGGTGGACTCCTACGGCGGCCTGTCCCGGATGGTCAACCGCAACGACGACACCGTCAGCGCCGTGCTCGTGGCGGGGCAGTTCGCGTTCGGCGCCGGACGGGCCGCACCCGCGTTGGGCAAGCAGAAGTTCGGCCGCTTCCTGCGGGCCGGCCAGCAGTCGGACAGCTTGACAACAGTGGCGTAATCGTTGCCGTGCAGCGGTTTACGCCACGGAGGCACCCAGGATCAGGTCGACGGCCTCGTCGAGTTGGCCCTCTATCTCGTCGAAGCTGACGAACCGGGCTGTCATCAGGGCGCCGGAGAAGGTCAGCTGCAGCGTGGATTTCACGGCGCGGGGCCAACCCGGACCCAGGGCGGCGCCGATGCGGGTCGCGACCTCGTGGCCGATCTGCTCACGAATCGGAGTGACCGCCGGGTCGTCGGCCATCAGGGCCGCGCCGCAGGCGGCGGTCAGCTCCGGCTCGTCGGCGACTACGACGGCCATGTCGCGCAGCGTCGCGCTGACCCGCCTCTTGGTCGCGTCGTTGATGTCGGTGTGCAGCGGCAGCTCGCGAAGGAACCGCAGATACACCGCCGCCACCAGCGCGCTCTTGGACGGAAAGTAGGTGTAGGCGCTGGCCGGCGACACCCCGGCGCGGGTCGCCACCGAGCGCATCGTCAGGTTCGCGTACGACGACTCGCGTAGCTCCTCCAGCCCGGCATCGAGAACTTTGCGGATCGTCTGTCCCGGCCGGCGATCCGACCGGCGAACCGCATCTTTGGACACCCGTCCAGTGTAGGAAGGCGCTGAGAGCGCCTACAACGTCCTACCGGGTTCTACAGTTACGGCTATGGCCAAGGCGGACCGGCAGCGTTGGGACGAGCGGTACCAGGCCGTGGCGCCACCGTCGGTGGAAGCCGTGGGGCCGCCCGGCTTCCTGGCGCCCCACACGGATGTACTTCCCACTGCCGGAAGGGCTCTCGATCTCGCGTGCGGCCCCGGCCTCGCGGCGGTGTGGCTCGCGACGCGCGGACTTCAGGTCGAGGGATTCGACGTATCCCCGGTGGCGGTGGGCCAGGCGTGCGACCTGGCCGAGCGGGTGGGGGTGAGCGATCGGTGTCGCTTCGAGGTCGTCGACCTGGACGACGGGCTGCCGCCCGGGCCGCCCGCTGACGTCATCCTCTGCCACAGATTCCGGGACCGCCGCCTCGACCGGGCGATCATCGAACGCCTGGCGCCCGGCGGCCTGCTGGCGATCGCAGTGCTGAGCGAAGTCGGGGCCGCCCCGGGGCCGTTTCGCGCGGTTGCCGGTGAGCTGTCCGCGGCGTTCGCCGATCTCGACTTGCTCGCCGCCGGGGAGGGTGCGGGTCAGGCTTGGCTGCTGGCCCGTGCGGGGCGCGAAGGCCGCTGAACGGCAAGCGTTTTCGTCGCACCGATCGATCCTCGCCGAAATGGCATTTGGCGGTGCCATTTCGGCTCCCGGCCGGGTAATGTCACGCAGATGGAGCGGCGCGTCCTTGAAGCGGTCATCTACGAGCGCGAACCGCCGATCGCGCGGATCATCCTGAATCGGGTCGACAAGGCCAACACCAAGGATGCGGTTCTGGTCACCGAAGTCGACGACTGCCTGCACGAAGCCGACCGGGACAAAGAGATCAAGGTCGTCATCCTCAAGGCCAACGGAAAAGGATTCTGCGGCGGACACGTTGCCCGTTGGGGTCCCGACGAGAATCCCTATCCGGATTTCGGCGAAACGTTCGAGGACCTGTACAAAGGCACCGCGGACCTGTTTCTGTGGCCGACGTTGTACCTCTGGGAGTTTCCGAAGCCGACCATCTCCGCGATTCACGGTTATTGCATGGGCGGCGGGATCTATCTCGGCCTGCTGACCGACTTCTGCGTGGCGTCCGACGACGCGTATTTTCAAATGCCGCTTGCCCAAAGCCTCGGTGAACCCGGCGGCCACACCATGATCGAGCCGTGGCTGCTGATGAACTGGCATCGCACCATGGACTGGCTGTTGCTTGCCCCGACCCTCTCCGCGCAGCAAGCCCTGGACTGGGGGCTGCTGAACAGGGTGGTGCCGCGCGAAGACCTCGAGGGTGTCGTCGAGGAGATGGCGCACAAGATCGCGCAAATCCCGTTGACCACGCTGATGGCGGTGAAGAACAACGTGAAGCGCGCGTGGGAGTTGATGGGCATGCGCGTGCACTTACAGGTCAGCCACATCCTGACCAACATGGTCGGCGCCGCGTCCGACGTCCAGGCACGGCGGGCCGAGCTGAAGCAGTCGGGCATGAAGCCGCGCGAGTTCGTCGGTCGCGACGACGAGGACGCCGAGGGCTAGCGGCTCGGATCACCGGAAAACCTGTGGCCGGCGGCGTGGCGGGCCGCGACGTAGCCGAAGACCATTGTGTAGGCGATGCTTCCACCGGCGCCCAGGTAGTTCCGGCCCATCACCGTCGCCGTGATGTTGCCCGTCGCATACAGTCCGTCGATCACGCGATCGTCCTCGTCGATGACCCGTGCGTGCTGGTCGGTGATCACCCCGCCGCACGTGCCGACGTCGGCCGGGACGACCTTGGTGGCGTAGTAGGGTGACCGCTCGAGCGGACCGAGCGCGGCGTTGGGCCGATACCCGGGATCGCCCAGGCAGTGGTTGTAGGCCGACTGGCCGCGCCCGAAGTCGGGGTCGAGACCCTTGGCCGCAAAACCGTTGAACCGCTTGATCGTCCGCTCCAGCGCGTCGGCCGGAACACCCATCTGGCGCGCGAGGTCGCCGACGGTCTCACCCCGCAACACCGCACCCCGCGTGATGAGTTCTTCGGGGAGCCGACGCCGCTTGAACGGGTTTGCCCCCGACACGTATCGGCCGACGTAGCCCCGGTCGAACACCATCCAGCAGGGCACCGCCTTATTCGCGTACATGGCCTTGCCGACCTCGACATACGAGTTGGACTCGTTGCAGAACCGCCGGCCGGTTCCGTCGACGTAGATGGCGCCGGGCCGCTGGCGGCCGCTGCCCAGCGCTCTTGCGGCGTCACCGCCGTCGGCGATGAAAACCGATGGCAGCCACCAGGCCTCGTCCATCAGGTCCGTCTTCGCGCTCAGCCGGATCGCGGTCTGCAACACCTCTCCGGTGTCGCCGGCGTTGGCGATCGACCAGAGCCCCTCGTTGGGCTGCTCGCCGCTGTAGCGGCGGCGCATGTCCGCGTTGCGGCTGAACCCCCCGGCGGCCAGCAGGACGCCCTTGCGCGCCTCGATGTTGACCGGGGAGCCGTCACGCACCACGCGTGCGCCGACCACGCGGCCGTCCTCGACGATCAAATCCTCCATCGCGGTCCCGGTCCAGATCGGTGGTTCTGCGCGCAGGTCGATCAGCGCCTTGAGCATCTGGCCGATGAGCGATGCGCCGTTGGTGAGCATCTCCCGGTGGCGCAGCCTCGCCACCCTGGTGCGGGCGAACACCCGCATCGCGACGGCGAAGGCGCGCGGCGACCGGTTGAAATACTGCACCGAGCGCAGCTCGTTCGTCTTCAGGACGAACCCGCCGTAGGCCTTGGCCATCGAGGGTTGGACCTTGTCGCGCCAGTTCCCCAGGGCGGCCGCGTCGTAGGGGACGCACTCGATCGCGCGACCGGCTTCGTTACCGCCCTTGTGGTTCGGGTAGTAATCGCTCCAGCCCGGGCACCGCACGAACCGAATACCCCTGCGGGTCAAGAACTCGATCATTTCGTAGCCGGCGGTGAGGAACGTCTCGCGCCGCGCCGGTGACGACGCCGGGCCGATGTCGCCGACGACGTCATCGAAATAGGCCAGCCCCTCCTCGTGCGAATCCGGGACGCCGTCGGCGCGCATCAGCGGGTTGTTCGGCAGCCACACCATGCCACCGGAAAGCCCGGTCGAACCGCCCACCAGGGGCTGCTTCTCGATCACCAGGGGTTCGATCCCCGCGTCGAGCGCCGCCAGGGCCGCGACCATGCCGCCGCCCCCGCTGCCCGCGATGAGCAGATCCACGGAGCGGTCCCACCGGGTGGTCATCGGGCCCCCGCGCGCAAGCCCAGGTCGGCGACCGGCACGTCGATGGTGGTGTTGGTCTTTTGGATCGCGGGCACCAGCGCGTCGTACGGCAGGCCGGCCAGGAAGCCGTCTATCACGCGTTCGAAGTTGGAGATCAGGCCCTCGATGCGGCTGGACAACCTCATGTACTCAAATCCCTTGGAGTGCAGACCCTTTTGTTGCCTGGGTAGATTGGAGAAATCCTGGGCTGGAATCGGCGGCCAGCGGGGGTCGTCGGGTGCCATGGGTACCGGTGGCGTCGGCTTGGCCGTGCACTGGTCCGGCGGGATACGGGTGAGTGACCAGATCTCGAACAGGGTTTCCTCCGGGCCCAGCGGGCGGATCCGGTACGACGAGGCGCTGCTGTACTGGGGCAGCAGAAAGTAGTGCGGGAAGGCGAAATTGATCGCTTCGTCGATGCCGCGCCGCTGCAAGTCGTTGAGGTCGGGGATGTCGCAGCCCCGGGCCCGATGCCAGTGCACGATGGCGTCGTTGAGCGCGCTGCGCCATACGGCCATCGCCTCGGCCGGGTCCGCCGGCAATTCCATGTCCTGCAGGCCCTCGGCGATGCGGACATCGTTCTCGTGTGTCATGCCGGCCATGCCTTCACCCAAGGTGCGCATGAAATACAGGTTGGTCTGGGCCAGTCCGGGCGGTTTGGCGGTCTCGGGCCGCTTCGGCATGCTCGACGGCAGGAGTTGTGGGTGGGTCTGCGGGACGTGATAGCCCTCCATGAATGCGGCGGTCGCCAGTTTCCAGTTCACCGGCAGCCGGCACGACTGCCACCACTCGACGCGCAGCGACTCCACTTTCCATGCGTCGTAGATCGAAGCGAAGGGCTCCAGGCAGTCACGCAGCGCGGGTGCGTCGTCGTCCAGGTTGATCCACGCGCATCCGCCCCAGAGCTCGCATCGGACCGGGACCAGCCGAAGATCCTCTGGGTTTAGGTTCTGCTCGTCGAACTCCTCGGGCCGCAGCACGAAGGTGTTGCGTCCGTCGATGCCCCAACACCATCCGTGGAACGGGCACACGAACGTGCGCCGGTTTCCGTTGCCCTCCACCAGCTTTACGCCGCGGTGGCGACACGCGTTGTGGTAAGCGCGCACGTTTTCCGCGTCCAGGCGGACCACGATGATCGACTCATCGAGGATCTCGTACTCGACGTAGTCGCCGGGCCTGGGAATCTCTTCCAGGCGGCAGGCCATCTGCCAGACGCGCGGCCAGAGCATTTCGGTTTCGAGCGCGTAGAACTCCGGGTCGTAGTAGCGCTGCTTGGGGATGCGATCGGCGGTCTGGACCGCCCACGGCACCGGCAGCGGGGTCCAGTTCGTCCGGCTGTCATGGGTGCTCTGGGTGGTGACCATTTTCATCCCCTCATAGGATCCGCGATGCCCGCCCCTGCCAGTAACGCTCGCGAATGCGCCTCTTGTACAGCTTTCCGTTCGGGTCGCGGGGCAACTCGGCAACGAATTCGACGCTGCGCGGGCACTTATAGCCGGCGGCGTGCGCTCGGCAGTACTCGATCAGCTCAGCCTCGAGGTCGGGACCCGGCGTGGCGCCGTCGACCGGCTGCACGACGGCCTTGACCTCCTCGCCGAACTCGTCGTTGGGGACGCCGAATACGGCGGCGTCGACGAGCTTGGGATGCATGATCAGCAGGTTCTCGATTTCCTGCGGGTAGATGTTCACCCCGCCGGACACGATCATGAACGTGGACCGATCGGTGAGATAGAGGTAACCGTCCTCGTCGACGTAGCCCATGTCGCCCAGGGTGCGCCAGCCGCGGTCGTTGGACACCGACGCGGTCTTGGCGGGGTCCTTGAAGTACTCGAAGTCCGGCCCGCCCTCAAAGAACAGCTCGCCGGCCTGTCCGGCGGGCAGCTCGACGCCGTCGTCTCCGATGACGTGCACCGGGGACATGGGCTTGCCCACCGAACCGGGATGCGCGAGCCATTCCTCCGGACCGATCGTCGTTCCTGCGAATCCTTCGGTGCCGCCGTAGTATTCGTGGATGATCGGCCCGAACCACTTCATCATGTGGTGCTTGACGTCGACCGGGCAGGGCGCGGCCGCGTGGATGACGCACCGCAGGCTCGAGACGTCGTAGCGTTCCCGAACCGCGGTGGGCAGCTTGAGCATCCGCACGAACATGGTGGGTACGAACTGCGCGTGTGTCACGCGGTGGGTCTCGATCAGCCGCAGGACGGTCTCGGCGTCGAACCTGTCCATCAGGACCGCCGCCGCCCCGACCCGGTTGACCGCCATGGTGTAGTTCACCCCGGCGGCGTGATACAGCGGTGCGGGAGAGAGGTACACGCTGGACCGGCTCATCCCGTACTTGTGGGTCAGCGCGAGCTCCAGCACCGCCTGAGCCCATGAGCCGTTGCCGTCGGTCGGCAGGGGCCGGCGGACGGCCTTGGGGCGGCCCGTGGTGCCCGACGAGTACAGCATCTCCGAGCCGTCCTCGACCGGCGGCGCGTCACCGGCCCCCGCCAGCGCATCGTCGTACGCGCGCCAGCCGGGCAGGGATCCACCCACGACGAGGTGGACGGTGACGGCCGGGTTGGCCGCGCGGACGTGGGCGGCGAGGTCGGGCCTGCCGGCGTCGACAAACACCGCCCGCGCGTCGGAGTCCTCGATGACGTAGGCGACCTCGTCCGGGGTGAAGTGGGTGTTCACCGCGGTGTAGTAGAGCCCGGATAGCTGGCAGGCCCAGGTGATTTCGAGGAACTCGGGCCGGTTGGGCAGGATCAGGGCCACCCCGTCGCCGGGGCGCAGCCCGGCGCCGTGCAGCACCGCGGCGACGCGTTGGCTGCGGGCATACAGCTCGGCGTGCGAGATCGTGTCACCGCCCGCGACGATGAGGGCCGGCGCCTGTCCGGCCCTGGCGGCTTGGTCGGCGATGTTCACCGGCGAAAACCTAAGTGGCGGTTGCGCCGTCGGTCGACGCCGCCGCCGCGGCCTGGCGCCGCGCCTGCTCCGAGGGCAGCACCTTGTCGCGGAACACCGTCTGGATCAGCTCCTGGACGTCCTTGCTGATGGAGGCCAGGGCGACGAGGTCGTTCGAGCTCTGCCAGTGCACCCGCATGCCCATCAACTCCCAGGCCCGCTTCAGGTTGGCCTTGGTGGCCAGCAACGTGGTCATCGGCGCCTGCGCGATGTGGCGGGCGATCGCCTCCACCCGGTCGTCGAGTTGGTCGCGCGGCACCACCTCGTTGACCAGGCCGTACTCCAGGGCCTTCTTGGCGTCGATGACCTCGGCGAGGTACAGGTAGTAGGCCGCGCGCCGCCAGTTCATGAAAACCCATGGCTCGATGGAGCATTCGCCCGACGGCATGCCGAAACCCTGCAGCGGCGGGTAGGAGAAATAGGCGTCTTCGGAGGCGATCACGATGTCGGTGGTGAGCCCGTAGTGAGTGCCGCCGCCCACGCAGTACCCGTGCACCTGGGCGATGGTCGGTTTGGAAAACTCCCACAGGTTGAGCACCGGCTTGACGAACAGGTCGGTCTGCGGCTTCCACGGCGTGCCCATGACTTTCGCGCCCTCGACGAAGGCCGGGTAATCCACCGCGTTGTTGCCGATGGCGTGTCCCGAGCAGAAACCCTTGCCGTTGGCCTTGAGCACGAGCACCTTGATGTCGTAGTCGCGGTCCGCGTCCAGCAGCGCGGCGTCGACCTCTTCGGCGAGCTTCTGGTCCTGGGCGTTCGCCTTTTCCGGCCAGTTCAGGGTGACGCGGGCGATGGGCCCCTCTTTCTGGTAGATGATCCTCTCGCGAGTCTCGTTCAGATCCATGCGTGCTCACCTTTCCTGGTCAGTGATGACGCCGATTGCGGCGCCGATGTCGTAGGTGGTCCCGACCTGCCCCGTCCAGTGCACGGTGCCCGACGCTCCCGCTTCGATTTCCTGCTCCACCTTCTCGGTGGCGATCACGTAGATCGGCGTGCCCGCTTCCACGCGCTGGCCGGCGTCGACGAGCAGGCCGGTGAGCTCGGCCTCCGACACGGCCACCGAGACGCGCGGGATGCGGATGACGAAGTCAGCCATGCACTCTCGCTCCCGCGAGGGTCTTCTGCGCGGCCGCGACGATCCGCGCCGGGGAGGGATACACCTGCGCCTCGAGCGCCGCCGCCGCCGGGTTGGGGACGAACCGGGCGGCCACGCGCTCGACGGGCGCGGCCAGCTCGGAGAACAATTCCGAGTGCAGGATCGCGGCGACTTCGGCGCCGGGGCCGGCGAATTGGACGGCGTCGTGAACGATCACGGCCCGGCGGGTGCGGCGTACCGAGGCGACGACGGTCTCGACGTCGAGCGGCACCAAAGTGCGCAGATCGACGACCTCGGCGCTGATGCCCTCTTCGTGCAGCGTGGCCGCGGCGGCGAGCGCGTCGTGCACGCAGCGTCCGTAGCCGATCAGGCTGACGTCGGTGCCGGGCCGCTTGACGTCGGCCTGGCCCAACGGGATCGAGAATCCGGCATCGACGGGGACGGGCCCCTTCTTGCCCTGCAGCCGGATCGTCTCGACGAACAGGCAGGGATCGGGGTCGAAGATCGCCGTTGTCAGCAGGCCCTTCCCGTCCCGCGGCGTCGACGGCACGATCACCTTCATGCCCGGGATGTGCATGAACCACGCCTCGAGGCTCTGCGAATGCGTGGCCCCGGTGGCCAGCCCGGCGTAGACCTGAGTGCGAACGGTGAGCGGCGCCGTCGTGCGCCCGGCGGTCATGAACCTCAGCTTCGCCGCGTTGTTGATCAGCTGGTCGACGGCGATGCCGATGAAATCCATGATCATGATCTCGGCCACCGGCAGCAGCCCGTCGATGGCCGCGCCGACGGCCGCGCCGACGATCGCCGCCTCCGAGATCGGGGTGTCCAGGACGCGGTCGTGGCCGTATTTCGTCGACAGGCCCGCGGTGGGTCCCGACGCGCCGGGGTCGGCGATGTCCTCACCGAGCAGGAACACCCTGTCGTCGGCGGCGAGCGCCTGGTCTAGTGCGAGGTTCAGCGCCTCGCGCATCGTCATCTCTTGTTCTCGCATGCTCACACCGGGAACTTGATCGGGGTCGCGTACACGTCTCGGTCCAGCTCGTCGATCGACGGGGCCTCCGCGCGCATGACGGTTTCCAACGCCGTCTCCACCGCGGCCAGCGCCTCCTCGTCGATGCGGTCGAGTTCGTCCCGATCGCAGATGCCGGCCTCGACCAGCTGGTCGCGGAAGCGGGGCACCGGATCGGCTTCGATCGCGGCGGCCAGCTGATCCTTGGGGATGTAGGGCATCCGGTCACCGAAGTAATGGCCGCGGAAGCGGAACGTCACGCATTCGACGAAGGTGGGGCCCCCACCGGCGCGGGCGCGCCGCAGCGCGTCATCGAGTGTCGATTTGATCGCCAGCGGATCGTTTCCGTCGACACGCACCCCCGGCATGCCGTAGCCGGCCGCCCGGTCAGCGACACATTCGAGCTTCATCGTGTCGGCGGTCGGCGTCATCTCGGCGTAGAGGTTGTTCTGGCAGACGAACACCATCGGCAGGTCCCAGAGCGCGGCCATGTTCGCCGCCTCGTGGAAAGACCCGGTGTTGGTGGCGCCGTCGCCGAAGCTCACCGCGGTGACGCGATCGAGGCCTTTGCGTTTCGCGGCCAGCGCCAATCCCACCGCCACCGGCGGGCCCGCCCCGACGATCCCGGTCGAAAGCATCACGCCCCGAACGGGATTGGCGATGTGCATGGTGCCGCCCTTGCCGCGGGCGGCGCCGACGGTGCGGCCCATCATCTCGCCGTAGATCTCTTCCAGCGGGACGCCCTTGCCGATGAGATCGTGCAGCCCACGGTAGGTGGTCACCAACTGGTCGTCGGGCCGCAGCGCGAGGCCCATCGCGGCGGCGATGGCCTCCTGCCCGCGCGAGGGCCAGTAGACGCACATGAACTCGCCGGTGCCGATCCCTTTGGAGAGCCGGTCGTCGGCCGCCTTCATGAGCACCATCAGCTCATACAGGCGGCGTTGTACGCCCGTTGTCCCGTTGCTCATGCGATCACGCACCCGACCACGGCTTGACCTTCAGGAAGCCGCCCCCGTCGACACGGAGTTGCTGCCCGGTGATGTAGCGCGCCGCGTCGGACGCGAGAAAGAGCACCGCCTCGCTGATGTCCTCGGGTTCGACATAGGGGATCGGCATCGCCTGCACGAGCGGGAAAACCGGCTCCGCGTCCTCGCGGGTCGGATCCTTCAGGTCCGGCCGGAAGGCCCGATACATCGGCGGGCTGTGCAGCATGTCGGTGTTGACGTTGGTCGGGTGCACCGCGTTCATCCGGATGGAGAACTTGGCTAGCGCCAGGGCGAAGTCGTTGACGTAATGCGCCGCAGCCAGTTTCGCGAAGGCGTATCCGGCCCCGCCGGGGCCGCCGTCGATGCCGGTCGTGTTCATCGATGACATGAACGCCGCGTTGGAGCCGATCACGATGATCGACGCGCCGGCATGCAGATGCTTGAGGCTCGCGTGCACCAGGTTCAGCACGCCGACCAGGTCCACGTCCACGGCGTCGGCGAAGGCCTGCGGCGGCAGGCCCGCCGTCAGCGGGCAGATGCCCGCGTTCGCGACGACGACGTCGAGATGCCCCAGCTCGGCCACGCCGTCGTCGATCGCCGCGGCCAGCGCCATCCGATCGCGGACGTCGGCGACCGCGGTGAACGCGCGCTGCCCCTCCTTCTCGACCAGCCGGGCGGTCTCCTCGAGGTCCTCGCGCCGCGCCAGGGGATACTCGTTGGTCTCGATGTCGGCGCACAGGTCCACCGCGATGATGTCGGCGCCTTCGGCGGCGAGCATCCGCGCATGCGAACGGCCCTGACCGCGCGCGGCGCCACTGATCACGGCCACCTTGCCCGTTACCCTGCCCATGCCCGTCCTTCGTCCGTGGTCATCGCGATCCACGCTGGGGCCCAACGGCGTTCGCCGCTGGCGACGCCGTGCACACGGCGCGCGCTCACGGGTATCGGATTCGGGCCACCGGTCGGATCCATCGCATCTCTTCCCCGAAAAACTGCGCTGACCTGCAGCTGGGCTACCACTACGCCCTAGACTAGCTAGAATATCTAAAATAGCAAGGAATGGCGGTCGGCCGAGGGAGTTGTGATGTCTGGTGTCCGCGGGGGTGTCCTCGAAGGTGTGCGGGTGGTCGAGCTGGCGTCGTGGACCTACGTGCCTTCGGCCGGTGCGGCACTGGCGGACTGGGGCGCCGACGTGATCAAGGTGGAAGGCGTCGCGTCGGGCGATCCCGGGCGCGCACTGGTCGTCGGCGGGTTCACCCGGCAGGCGGCCAGACCGGACGCCGACTTCATCCTCGAGTTGGGCAACCGTGGCAAGCGCAGCATCGCCATCGACATCAAATCGGAGACCGGTCGCGAGCTGTTCGGCCGCCTGCTGGCGAGTGCCGATGTGTTCCTTACCAATTGGCTGCCGGGCGCGCTCGAGCGGGCGCGGCTGACGGTGGACGACATCCGTGCGTTCAACCCGAAGATCATCATCGCGCGCGGTACCGGGCTGGGGGTGCGGGGTCCCGACCGCGATCGCGGCGGGTTCGACGCCGCCACCTACCTCGCGCGCGGCGGCGTCGCCTACACGCTCACGCCGTTCGGCACGGACACCCCCGCCGTCCAGGGGCCCGGATTCGGTGACCTGCAGGGCGGGGCCACCCTCGCCGGGGGGGTATGCGCCGCGCTGTTTCACCGCGAACGCACCGGTGAACCGACGATCGTCGACTCCTCGCTGCTGGCGCAGGCCATGTGGGCGATCGCACCGTCCATCTCGGCGGCCGATTTCTTCGACATCGACGGGATTCCGGGCGCGCCGCCCGGGTTGGCCATCAACCCGCTTGTCAACCGGTACAAGACCCGGGATGGCCGGTGGATCCAGTTGGTGTTCCTGCAACCGGACAAGTTCTGGGCGGGGTTCTGCGAGCGCATGGGCCTGGGCGAACTGGCCACCGACGAACGCTTCGTGCCGTCGGCCAACCTGATCGCCAACGCCGCGGCGGCCACCGAGATCCTGGCCGAGGTGTTCGCCCGTCACGACCTGGCCCACTGGCAGAAGGCGCTCGAGGACGAACCGGGCGTGTGGGGTGCCCTGGCGACGCCGCGGGAAACCCTCAACGATCCGCAGGTCGAGCCCAACGGATACGTGGTGACCAACGTCGACGACCACGGCGAGAAGTACCGGATCGTCGCCGCGCCCGTGCAGTTCGACGAGACGCCGCCGGCGCCCGCGCGTGCTCCCGAACACGGCCAGCACACGGAGGAAATCCTGCTGGAGCTCGGCGTCGACTGGGACGACATCGCCAGGGCCAAGGACCTCAACGCGATTCTGTAATCGCCGCACCGGCAGTCGACCAAAGCCGCTATCTGTGGGGACCAAAGTCATCGACTGCCGATAACCCGATGACCTGGGACGCCGGCAGTCGTACGTTCTGTGCGAGGAGCACAAACATGACTGCATTCATGCGCGCCAGTGACGCCTTCACCTGGGCTATGGAAAGCGATCCACGGCTGCGGTCGACCGTGGTCAGTGTCGTTCTTCTGGACCGGTCCCCGGACTGGGACGACGTGCGCAAACGGTTCGACTTGATCAGTCGCACGCTGCCCATGTTCCGGCAGCGGGTGGTGCAGTCGCCTGCGCCCGCGCCGCCGCGGTGGGAGCATTACCGGGATTTCGACCTGGATTACCACCTGCGGCGGGCGACCATCTCCGGCCCCGGGACCCTCGACGACGTGCTCGAGTTGGCGCGGGTGGCCGAGATGCAGGATTTCGACCGGGCCCGCGCGCTGTGGGAGACCACGTTCATCGACGGTCTGGAAAACGGCGGCGCGGCCGTGATCTGCAAGTTCCACCACGCGCTCACCGACGGGGTCGGCGGAGTCCAGATCGCGATGCACCTGTTCGACCTCTCCGAAGAGCTCTATCCCGTCGAACCCATGCCGCCGGAGCCGCAGGTCGCGGGGTCGGGGCTGCTGGGCGGCTACCGCGATGCCGTGCGCTACGACGCCGGCCTGCTCAACTCGGCCCTGGTGGGGGCGGCCAACCGGCTGCCACGGTTGATGTACGACGGGGTTCGGCGGCCCGTCGCCACCATCCGATCCGCGGCGACCACCGCGGCATCCGTCTACCGAACCGTCCGGCCGATCAGCCGACCCGGGTCGCCGTTGGCGACGGACCGCGGCCTGATCCGTCATCTCGGGGTGCATCAGGTGCCGACGCGGCCGCTGCGGGAAGCCGCACACCGTTGCGGTGGGGCACTGAACGACGCCTTTGTCGCGGGGGTCGCCGGTGGGCTGCGCCTCTACCACGAAAAGCACGGTGTGCCGGTGGGCGACCTGCATATCACGATGCCGATCAGCCTGCGGACCCAAGAGGACGGCATCGGCGGGAACCGGATCACGCTGATGCGCTTCGACGTGCCCGTCGGCGAGATCGATCCGGCGAAACGCATCACGGCGATCCGGCAGCGCACCGCGGCGGTGCGCAACGAAAAATCACTGCCCTACACGCAATTGATTGCCGGAGTTCTCAATCTCGCGCCCCGGTGGTACATCGGCTCGGTCCTGCGCCACGTTGATTTCGTGGCCAGCGATGTGCCGGGCGTCCCGGTGCCGGTCTTCCTCGGCGGCGCCCCGGTGCGCGCACAATACGCTTTCGGCCCCACCATCGGTGCGGCCGTCAATGTCACGCTTCTCACCTATGTCGACACCTGCGGGCTCGGCATGAACATCGACACCACCGCAATTCCCGATTACGACGTTTTCCAAGACGCCATCGCCGGCGGCTTCGACGAAATCCTGTCTCTGGCAAACTAATTCGAATCCATCGAATTTCCATTCCCATCGGTATGCCGTGGGAGTCGTTGATTAGCAGCCGATCCCGAAACGGTCACGGGCGGGTATCAATCACGGCAGTAGACTGGCACATCGCGCTCGATCGACAAATCATGGCACAGGGCGCTTTTGAGGTTTGCGGCCGCGACGATGCGTAGCGCAGGAATTCCTCGTCCGCTATCGCTAGTGGCGGATTCGTGACGGCGCCGCAGGAGGTATCCACAACATGACGACGAACTGGGTTCCCGCCCAGACTTCGTGTGGCCCGCATTCCGGTCGCATCCTCGACACCGCGCGGGGCATTCTCATCGGCCTTCGCCGGTGCCCGTCGGAAGCCGCCCTGGACGAATTGCACAGCGCGGCATTGCGGCACAAGGTGCCGGTGTTCGCGATGGCCTGGGCGTTGGTGCACCTGGCCGGCGACGGCGAGAAGACGCCGAGTTTCACCGATGCGCAATCCGCGGCCCGGCGCGAATGGGGGCCGCTGTTCTCCTCCGCCGCAGTGCCCTGTTGAGCGGGGCTCACGACGTTGGGGCGGCCGAGCTTTCGAGGGGTAACCCGGCCGCCTCCAACTCCAGCCTGACCGACTCCCGCTCCGAGGGCCTGCCGCTGCGATGGCCGACCCGGAGGCGTGGCCTCCGGCGCATCCGGAGGGGTGGAGCGCCGACCCTTCCCGGGCCCGAAGGCGACTACGGCATCAATCTGGTCCGCTAGCGCCCCCAGGCCGGCGATTCGGCCGCAGCGCGCAGTGCGGCGACGATACGCGGTTCCTTCTCCAGGAAACGCTCCGTCGGCGCCGGCACCGAGATGGCGATCACGTTGTCGCCCGCGGTGCGGCGCGCGATCGCGGCCGCCGAGATCCCCGGGGTGTGTTCGTCGCGATCGAAAGCCACTCCGGTCCGCCGGATCTCGGCGACCTCGGCGCGAAGCCGGTCTGCGACAGCGGGATCGCAGCGGGAGATCACCGCCTCGGCGTCGGCATCGTCGAGGGTCGCGAGGGCCGCCTTTCCGTTGGCCGTCGACTCCACCGGGAACCGGACGCCGACGGCCGAGACGGCGCGCAGACGATGCGACGATTCGATCTGGTCGATGAACCACATGCGCTGGCCCCGCAATATCGAGAGGTCGACCGTCTCCCCGTCGGTCGCGCGCGCCACCCGCTCGATGGTTGGCCGGAAGATCGCCGCGATCTGCGTCCCGTCCGAATTCCCGAGTCCGAGCAGGCGGTCACCCAGGGAAAACCGGCCCTGCGAATCGACGCTGGCCAGCCCGACCTCGACCAGGCCCACCAGCAGCCGGCGCGCCGTCGACTTGGCCAGGCCGAGCCGCTCACCGAGGTCGACCAGGCGTAACCGGCCGGGCTCGGCGGCGATCTCGTCCAGCGCGGCGGCGGCGCGGCGCAACACCTGGATGCCTTCGTCGCGACCAGACGAAAGATTTTCCCCCGAATTCGGCATCAGCCCACTATATTGGTCCGCATCGCGGATCACAAAGATCCGAATAGTGAATCGAGGAGATTCCAGATGAGCGGGCTACCGGCGGGGCGGCACCACTTCCGCGGCGACGACGGCTACGAGGCGGCCCGCCGTGGCACCGTGTGGCATCAACGCGTGCCGGAGCGCTTTCCCGAAGTCATCGTGCAGGCCGCCGATGCCGACGACATCGTCGCCGGCATCCGCTATGCCGCCGCGCACAGCCTGAAGGTCAGCGTCGTTTCCGGGGGGCACAGTTTCTCGGCCAGCCACCTGCGTGACGGGTCCGTTCTGCTCGACGTCAGCCGCCTCGACCATGCCGTCATCGACGCCGACAAGCGGCTCGCCCAAGTGGGTCCGGGCAAGGGCGGCAGCCTGCTCATGGCCGATCTCGAGGCGCAGGGCCTGTTCTTCCCCGGCGGCCACTGCAAGGGCGTCTGCCTCGGCGGTTACCTGCTGCAGGGCGGATACGGCTGGAACAGCCGCGTTTACGGGCCGGCCTGCGAGAGCGTCGTCGGCCTGGACGTCGTCACCGCCGAGGGCGAACAGATCCACTGCGACGCCAGCAACAACGCCGACCTCTACTGGGCCGCCCGCGGCGCCGGCCCCGGCTTCTTCGCCGTGGTCACGTCGTTCTACCTGAAGCTCTATCCCCGCCCCGGCGCCTGCGGCACCAGCGTCTACGTCTATCCATTCGAGCTTGCCGACGAGGTCTTCACGTGGACCCGCGCGGTGAGCGCGGAGGTGGACCCGCGAATCGAGCTGCAGGCCGTGGCCTCGCGCGCCGAACCGAACATGGGCATCGACACCCCCGTCATCTCGCTCGCCTCGCCCGCGTTCGCGGACTCCGACGAGCAGGCCGAAAAGGCGCTCGCCCTCTTCGGCACCTGCCCGGTCGCCGATCGCGCGATCGTCAAAATCCCTTACCTGCCAACCGATTTGCCGACCTGGTACGACGTCGCGATGAGCCACTACCTGTCCGACCACCACTACGCGGTGGACAACATGTGGACATCGGCGTCAGCCGAAGAGCTGTTGCCGGGAATCCGGACGATCCTGGACACGATGCCCCCGCACCCGGCGCACTTCCTGTGGTTGAACTGGGGTCCGTGCCCGCCCCGCCAGGACATGGCCTACAGCATCGAAGGTGATATCTACCTGGCCCTCTACGGGTCGTGGAAGGACCCGGCCGACGAGGCGAAGTGCGCCGACTGGGCGCGGTCCAACATGGCGGCGATGTCCGAATTCGCGATCGGCATCCAGCTGGCCGACGAGAACCTCGGTCAGCGTCCGGCGCGGTTCGCCAGCGACGCCGCCATGGCCAAGCTCGACCGCGTGCGCGCCGAGTACGACCCCGACGGCCTGTTCAACGGCTGGATGGGGCGACTCTGATGGCCGGCGAGCTGTACCTGGGCTACCGCGGCGACGACGCGAACACCCCGTTCGGCAAGTTCTTCACGCCCGAGATGGCCCCGCTGCCACGCCACGTCGTCGAGGCACTGGAACACGGGCCGCAGGGCGCCATGGCGCTGCCCGCGTTCGACGACGCCGCGCGCGTCGCCGACGACGCATACCAGCGGACCGAGAACGGCTATGGGGTCCTCGGGGACGGCGGGTATCAGGTGTCGGTGCGCACCGACATGCCGGGGGTCACCCCGGCCATGTGGTCCTGGTGGTTCGGCTGGCACGGCTGCGACACCCGCCGCTACAAGCTCTGGCATCCGCGCGCCCACCTGCACGCCGCTTGGAAGGACGGAGACGACGCGGGCCGCGCCGGCGCCCGGCGCTACATCGGCCGCTGGTCGTTGATCAGCGAGTACATCGGCTCGACGATGCTCAACGGCGCAATCCAATTCGTCGATCCGGTGACGATGGGCTGCCCGCCCGACAGCGACGGCGCGGTGGCGATCTGTGCCCGGCTGGGGTCCAGCGAGGCCCCGGTGGACGTCGGATGGTTCATCCACCACATCCGGTCGACCGCGAACGGGGCGGAGATGCGGTCGCGATTCTGGATGGGCGGACGGCACATCGCGGTCCGCAACGTGCCCGGCGTCGCGTCGCGGGCGGTGCGCCCGATCGCCTCGCGGGTGCTGGGCAACGCGGAGACCAGCGCTCGCAACCTGATGGTGCATTGCGCCCAGGAGATGAATCACCTGGCCGCATTCCTACCGGACCTCTACCAAGCCTTCGGCCACGAATAGCGATCATTCGCCGGCGTCGCGCACCGGAGAACAGCCGCCGTCAAGCGGGGGGAAGTTGCCGCGGCCCCCGCGGTGAATCGAGCTCGGCCGGTCCCTCCCGCTTCGTCAACTCCGGATCGCTGCCACGCTCCGACGCGCCCAGCGACGAGACGGTCTGCTCGTGGCCGCCCGGCCGCCGTTGGGTCACCGCGGTGCGATCCACGCGCGACGAGTCGATGAATCCCCTTGTTGGCGAACGCTGCTCACTCGCCGCGGCCGGCGGCATGGGCCGCTCGTGGGCGTCGGAGCTTTCGGAGTCCACCGTGACGCGGTGGGTGCGCCGCAGCGCGAAGGTGATCTCCTCGACCTCCTCGAACACCTGGCGCGCGGTGCGCAGCGGCGCGGTCGTGGTGTCGAGCACCCGAGCGACGAAAGGCGGCACCAGCGGGCGAATCCACCGCGCCGCGGCCTTGGTGGCGTCCGGAATCGACGGGATGAGCGACGTGCCACCATCTGCACCGGCTTCCCGCGGCGCAACGTCGCGGCCGGCGGGCGCCGGCAGGTTCTCCACCTCGGGGGTCTGCGCGGGGGCAGGCAGCCCTACCAGCGCTCGGCTGGCGGCCTCGGCCTCGGCGGCAATAGGCAGGTAGATGTCTTCGTCGGCCGGTTCGAGTGGGCGGTGCGCCGCCGCCCGCACCGGGGGCTCGAACGCCTCCTCGATTCGCCGGCGCTGCTGCTCGCGGTCGATTTCCGTTTGCGCCTCGATCGCCAGCCGGGCCTGGGTGAGTTGGTGCTCGGCCCACATGATCTCGGCCTCGCGGCGGACCTCGGCCCGCTTGATCGCGATGGCGGTGTCCGCCTCGAGTTCCGCGCGTTCGCGCTCCGCGCGCGCCGTGGCATGGCGATCGTGGGTGGTCTCTCCGCGCCACCGTCCCAGGATCAGCGGCAGCAGGTAGAGCAGCACGCAGAACGCGATCGCCATGAGCCGCAGCATCAGCGCGCCGAAGTCAGCCGACGTCAGGTCGTTCATGGCGACCCAGCGCGCGCCGAGGCCACGATCGGCGTTCGCGACCACGCCGTGGCGAGCGTCGTCGAGCGCTTGCTGCTGGTGGGAGATGGTGGCGTCCAGCTCGGGCGCTTGCCGGTCACGGGCGGCCAGCGCGTTGTCGAGCTCGTGCTGGGCATCCGCCAAAAGTTCGTTGGCCGTTCGTGTTTCGGGTCCCGCACCCGGGACACCGGTGATCCGGGTTTGCGGGCAGCCCGGGGTGGGGTGGTATTCGCAGCGCGCGACGACCAGGGCCTGATCCTGCTGCTGGTGCGCCCGGTCGACGGCGCCGTCGAGCGCGGCGCGCGCATCCCGGGTTTGCTGCAGCGACGCCGACGCCTGCGCCACGGCCGGCGCCGAATCGGCGTTGCGCAGGGCGCGTTCGTCGAGGCGGTGGTCGATCGAGCCGGACAGCAGGACGATCGCGGCCAGCTCGCCGTCGACGGCGCCGAGCGCGACCGCGACCGCCGCCCGGGCCGCCACCCCGGCCCGGCCTTGGTGGGAACCGGTCGTGGTGGCGCGGGTGACCGCGCCGACCAGCAGGCCGAACACCAGGGTCATCGGCAGGACGGAAAGGACCGCCCAGCGAGCCGACTCGCTCACCGCCAGGGTCGCGACCAGCCAGGCCAGCACCGCCCCGAACAGCACCACCGCGCCGGATACGGCGTGCGTGGACCGCTCGTGGCGCTCATCCAGCTCCCGCCACTGCCCGCCGCCAAGCCAGGTGAGCAGGCTCGCGGGCGACAAGTCCGAGCGCCGCTCGGCAGCTTTGTGGGCGCACATGGAAAACACCTCCCAACTCAACAAGCCTCCCAGGCCACCACCGGCCGAATCGAATTGAAGCCCCCCGCGTGTGGCGTGCCTCACAACCTGTTCCTGATCGAGGGCGGTCCCAGCGACCGGGCCGCGGCCGCGCCGATTTCCGGCGACGCGTGCAGATCGGCAACGGTTCCGACGGCCGGCGTGAGACGGTATAAGCCTATGGAGACTCACGATTATGTCACCTACGAAGAGTTCGGACGAAGATTCTTCGAGGTCGCCGTCACCCCCGAGCGTGTCGCCGCCGCCTTCGCCGACATCGCCGGCAACGAGTTCGCCATGGAGCCCATCGCGCAGGGGCCCGGCGGGATCGCCAAGGTCAGCGCCAACGTCAAGATCCACGAGCCCAAGGTCACGCGCCGCCTGGGCGACAGCATCACCTTCGTCATACACATCCCGTTGTCGATCGATCTGCTACTCGATCTTCGGCTCGACAAGCAGCGGTTCGTGGTGTCGGGGGACATCGCCCTGCGGGCCACCGCGCGAGCCGCCGAGCCGCTGCTGCTGATCGTCGACGTCGCGAAACCGCGGCCGTCCGACATCACCGTCAACGTCTCCTCGAAGTCCTTCCGCGGTGAGGTGTTGCGCATTCTCGCCGGCGTCGACGGCGAGATCCGCCGATTCGTCGCCCAGTACGTCGCCGAGGAGATCGACGCGCCGCAGTCACAAGCCGCGCAGGTCATCGACGTGGCCCAGCAATTGGAGCAGACCTGGCCCTGACGGCCACGCGTAGGCCGGCTCCCGCGGGGGTACCCAATGCGCATTGTGCGCTGGTCACCGGCGCACGACCGCGATCACGGTCTGGGGGGGAGCGAGAAGACTTGGCACGAGTAGATGTTTCGGTGAGGTCGCAGGTGGACCCGGAGGCCGCCTGGAAGCTGGCATCCGACCTGAGCCGATTCGACGAGTGGATGACCATCTTCGCCGGATGGCGCGGGCCCGTTCCGGAAACGATCGAGGAGGGCACCTGCGTGTCCTCCTGCGTGAAGGTCAAGGGGTTTCGCAACGTCATCCACTGGACGGTCACCCGTTACGACGAGCCGAAATCCATTGAGCTGCAAGGTCGCGGCCGCGGGGGAATCCGCCTCGGGGTGGCGATGACCGTCACGGACGAGCAATCCGAAACGGACTTTCACCTCACCGCGGACCTCGGGGGCGGATTGCTCAGCGGTCCGATCGGAGGTTTGGTCGCGCGGGTGCTCCGCTCCGATGTGGAGAAGTCCGTGCACAACCTCGTCGCGCTGCAATAGCGGGCAATAGCGCTAGCGCGCGGCGTGGCCGATCGGCCATTCCCGCTCAGTTTGGCGAATTCGCCTGCGGTCCATGGTAAGCCAGGCCAGCCCGGCGCCGAACCCGAGCAGCGCGACGATCGCGGCGGCTACGCCCGCACCCGCGTCTCCCAGCGCGAAGGTCGCCACGCATACCACGAATGCC
>NZ_LZJM01000285.1:0-641 GCF_001667665.1 Mycobacterium sp. E342 | reverse complement strand
TTCGCCGCGCGCTGGCCGGTCGAGGTGCACATCTACCCGAACAGGTTGGTGCGCAACATCACCGAACTCGACGTGGACGAGCTGGATGCGTTCGCGCGCGTCTATCTCGACGTGTTGGGGCGGTTCGACCGAATGTATTCTTCAGCGCTGCCCTATATCTCGGCGCTGCACCAGTACGCCGAGACCGGCCCCCAGGCCGACGGCTACTTCCACGTCGAGTTGATGTCGGTCCGGCGCAGCGCCACCAAGCTCAAATACCTGGCGGGGTCCGAGTCCGCGATGGAAGCGTTCATCAGCGATGTGACGCCCGAAAGCGTGGCCGAGCGACTGCGCGAGCTGGGATGACGGTCCGCTATGCCGCGCCCGGGCGGATCAACCTGATCGGCGAGCACACCGACTACAACCTGGGGTTCGCGCTGCCCATCGCGCTGCCGCAGCGCACGGTGGCGGCGTTCACCCCCGACCGCGGCGACGCCATCACGGTGGCCAGTGACCGCGCGGACGGGCCGGTGCGCATTCCGCGGGACACCGCTCCCGGCGGCGTGTCCGGCTGGGCCGCCTACGTGGCCACCGTGATGGCGTCGCCGCGGTCGGGGGTGAACGCCGCCACCGTGCGCTGCGGCAGCGCGATGGGCAGCGCG